>NZ_LR733842.1:0-10988 GCF_902506525.1 Pseudomonas sp. 9AZ | reverse complement strand
ATGAGGCTGCTGTAGAATGCGCGCCTCGGTTGAGACGAAAGGCTTAACCACCGCTCTTTAACAACTGAATCAAGCAATTCGTGTGGGTGCTTGTGAGGTAAGACTGCTAGTCGCAAGATTATCAGCATCACAAGTTACTCCGCGAGAAATCAAAGATGTAACCAACGATTGCTGAGCTAAGTTTAGGGTTTTCTCAAAACCCAAGCAGTATTGAACTGAAGAGTTTGATCATGGCTCAGATTGAACGCTGGCGGCAGGCCTAACACATGCAAGTCGAGCGGTAGAGAGGAGCTTGCTTCTCTTGAGAGCGGCGGACGGGTGAGTAATGCCTAGGAATCTGCCTAGTGGTGGGGGATAACGTTCGGAAACGGACGCTAATACCGCATACGTCCTACGGGAGAAAGCGGGGGACCTTCGGGCCTCGCGCCATTAGATGAGCCTAGGTCGGATTAGCTAGTTGGTGAGGTAATGGCTCACCAAGGCGACGATCCGTAACTGGTCTGAGAGGATGATCAGTCACACTGGAACTGAGACACGGTCCAGACTCCTACGGGAGGCAGCAGTGGGGAATATTGGACAATGGGCGAAAGCCTGATCCAGCCATGCCGCGTGTGTGAAGAAGGTCTTCGGATTGTAAAGCACTTTAAGTTGGGAGGAAGGGTAGTAACTTAATACGTTGCTACTTTGACGTTACCGACAGAATAAGCACCGGCTAACTTCGTGCCAGCAGCCGCGGTAATACGAAGGGTGCAAGCGTTAATCGGAATTACTGGGCGTAAAGCGCGCGTAGGTGGTTCAGTAAGTTGGAAGTGAAATCCCCGGGCTCAACCTGGGAACTGCTTTCAAAACTGCTGAGCTAGAGTACGGTAGAGGGTGGTGGAATTTCCTGTGTAGCGGTGAAATGCGTAGATATAGGAAGGAACACCAGTGGCGAAGGCGACCACCTGGACTGATACTGACACTGAGGTGCGAAAGCGTGGGGAGCAAACAGGATTAGATACCCTGGTAGTCCACGCCGTAAACGATGTCAACTAGCCGTTGGGAGTCTTGAACTCTTAGTGGCGCAGCTAACGCATTAAGTTGACCGCCTGGGGAGTACGGCCGCAAGGTTAAAACTCAAATGAATTGACGGGGGCCCGCACAAGCGGTGGAGCATGTGGTTTAATTCGAAGCAACGCGAAGAACCTTACCTGGCCTTGACATGCTGAGAACTTTCTAGAGATAGATTGGTGCCTTCGGGAACTCAGACACAGGTGCTGCATGGCTGTCGTCAGCTCGTGTCGTGAGATGTTGGGTTAAGTCCCGTAACGAGCGCAACCCTTGTCCTTAGTTACCAGCACGTAATGGTGGGAACTCTAAGGAGACTGCCGGTGACAAACCGGAGGAAGGTGGGGATGACGTCAAGTCATCATGGCCCTTACGGCCAGGGCTACACACGTGCTACAATGGTCGGTACAAAGGGTTGCCAAGCCGCGAGGTGGAGCTAATCCCATAAAACCGATCGTAGTCCGGATCGCAGTCTGCAACTCGACTGCGTGAAGTCGGAATCGCTAGTAATCGTGAATCAGAATGTCACGGTGAATACGTTCCCGGGCCTTGTACACACCGCCCGTCACACCATGGGAGTGGGTTGCACCAGAAGTAGCTAGTCTAACCGCAAGGGGGACGGTTACCACGGTGTGATTCATGACTGGGGTGAAGTCGTAACAAGGTAGCCGTAGGGGAACCTGCGGCTGGATCACCTCCTTAATCGAAGACTTCAGCTTCTTCATAAGTTCCCACACGAATTGCTTGATTCATTGCGAAAGACGATTGGGTCTGTAGCTCAGTTGGTTAGAGCGCACCCCTGATAAGGGTGAGGTCGGCAGTTCGAATCTGCCCAGACCCACCAATTGTTGTGGGGTTTGGCCTTGTAAGAATATGGGGCCATAGCTCAGCTGGGAGAGCGCCTGCCTTGCACGCAGGAGGTCAGCGGTTCGATCCCGCTTGGCTCCACCATATACAGCCTCGTTAAGAGTTCAGAAATGAGCGTTCCTACTGCAAGTAGCTGAATGTTGATTTCTGGTCTTTGACCAGTAAGAAAATCGTTCTTTAAAAATTTGGGTATGTGATAGAAGTGACTGATTAATTACTTTCACTGGTAATTGATTTGGTCAAGGTAAAATTTGTAGTTCTCAATTGCAAATTTTCGGCGAATGTCGTCTTCACGTTAGAGACAATAACCAGATTGCTTGGGGTTATATGGTCAAGTGAAGAAGCGCATACGGTGGATGCCTTGGCAGTCAGAGGCGATGAAAGACGTTGTAGCCTGCGATAAGCTCCGGGGAGTCGGCAAACAGACTTTGATCCGGAGATCTCTGAATGGGGGAACCCAGCCAGCATAAGCTGGTTATTACACACTGAATACATAGGTGTGTAAGGCGAACCAGGGGAACTGAAACATCTAAGTACCCTGAGGAATAGAAATCAACCGAGATTCCCTTAGTAGTGGCGAGCGAACGGGGACTAGCCCTTAAGTTGATTTGAGAATAGTGGAAGGCTCTGGAAAGTGCCGCCGTAGTGGGTGATAGCCCCGTACACGAAATTCTCTTATCAATGAAATCGAGTAGGACGGAGCACGAGAAACTTTGTCTGAATATGGGGGGACCATCCTCCAAGGCTAAATACTACTGACTGACCGATAGTGAACTAGTACCGTGAGGGAAAGGCGAAAAGAACCCCGGAGAGGGGAGTGAAATAGATCCTGAAACCGTATGCGTACAAGCAGTGGGAGCCCACTTTGTTGGGTGACTGCGTACCTTTTGTATAATGGGTCAGCGACTTATATTCAGTGGCGAGCTTAACCGAATAGGGGAGGCGTAGCGAAAGCGAGTCTTAATAGGGCGACAGTCGCTGGGTATAGACCCGAAACCGGGCGATCTATCCATGGGCAGGTTGAAGGTTGGGTAACACTAACTGGAGGACCGAACCGACTACCGTTGAAAAGTTAGCGGATGACCTGTGGATCGGAGTGAAAGGCTAATCAAGCTCGGAGATAGCTGGTTCTCCTCGAAAGCTATTTAGGTAGCGCCTCGTGTATCACTGCTGGGGGTAGAGCACTGTTTCGGCTAGGGGGTCATCCCGACTTACCAAACCGATGCAAACTCCGAATACCAGCAAGTGTCAGCACGGGAGACACACGGCGGGTGCTAACGTCCGTCGTGAAAAGGGAAACAACCCAGACCGTCAGCTAAGGTCCCAAAGTTATGGTTAAGTGGGAAACGATGTGGGAAGGCTTAGACAGCTAGGAGGTTGGCTTAGAAGCAGCCACCCTTTAAAGAAAGCGTAATAGCTCACTAGTCGAGTCGGCCTGCGCGGAAGATGTAACGGGGCTCAAACCATACACCGAAGCTACGGGTTCAACGTAAGTTGAGCGGTAGAGGAGCGTTCTGTAAGCCTGTGAAGGTGAGTTGAGAAGCTTGCTGGAGGTATCAGAAGTGCGAATGCTGACATGAGTAACGACAATGGGAGTGAAAAACTCCCACGCCGAAAGACCAAGGTTTCCTGCGCAACGTTAATCGACGCAGGGTGAGTCGGCCCCTAAGGCGAGGCAGAAATGCGTAGTCGATGGGAAACGGGTTAATATTCCCGTACTTCTAATTACTGCGATGGAGGGACGGAGAAGGCTAGGCCAGCACGGCGTTGGTTGTCCGTGTTTAAGGTGGTAGGCTGATTTCTTAGGTAAATCCGGGAAATCAAGGCCGAGAACTGATGACGAGTTATCTTTTAGATGACGAAGTGGTTGATGCCATGCTTCCAGGAAAAGCTTCTAAGCTTCAGGTAATTAGGAACCGTACCCCAAACCGACACAGGTGGTTAGGTAGAGAATACCAAGGCGCTTGAGAGAACTCGGGTGAAGGAACTAGGCAAAATGGCACCGTAACTTCGGGAGAAGGTGCGCCGGTGAGGGTGAAGCATTTACTGCGTAAGCCCATGCCGGTCGAAGATACCAGGCCGCTGCGACTGTTTATTAAAAACACAGCACTCTGCAAACACGAAAGTGGACGTATAGGGTGTGACGCCTGCCCGGTGCCGGAAGGTTAATTGATGGGGTTAGCTAACGCGAAGCTCTTGATCGAAGCCCCGGTAAACGGCGGCCGTAACTATAACGGTCCTAAGGTAGCGAAATTCCTTGTCGGGTAAGTTCCGACCTGCACGAATGGCGTAACGATGGCGGCGCTGTCTCCACCCGAGACTCAGTGAAATTGAAATCGCTGTGAAGATGCAGTGTATCCGCGGCTAGACGGAAAGACCCCGTGAACCTTTACTATAGCTTTGCACTGGACTTTGAGTTTACTTGTGTAGGATAGGTGGGAGGCTTTGAAGCGTGGACGCCAGTTCGCGTGGAGCCAACCTTGAAATACCACCCTGGTAACCTTGAGGTTCTAACTCTGGTCCGTTATCCGGATCGAGGACAGTGTATGGTGGGTAGTTTGACTGGGGCGGTCTCCTCCTAAAGAGTAACGGAGGAGTACGAAGGTGCGCTCAGACCGGTCGGAAATCGGTCGTAGAGTATAAAGGCAAAAGCGCGCTTGACTGCGAGACAGACACGTCGAGCAGGTACGAAAGTAGGTCTTAGTGATCCGGTGGTTCTGTATGGAAGGGCCATCGCTCAACGGATAAAAGGTACTCCGGGGATAACAGGCTGATACCGCCCAAGAGTTCATATCGACGGCGGTGTTTGGCACCTCGATGTCGGCTCATCACATCCTGGGGCTGAAGCCGGTCCCAAGGGTATGGCTGTTCGCCATTTAAAGTGGTACGCGAGCTGGGTTTAGAACGTCGTGAGACAGTTCGGTCCCTATCTGCCGTGGACGTTTGAGATTTGAGAGGGGCTGCTCCTAGTACGAGAGGACCGGAGTGGACGAACCTCTGGTGTTCCGGTTGTCACGCCAGTGGCATTGCCGGGTAGCTATGTTCGGAAAAGATAACCGCTGAAAGCATCTAAGCGGGAAACTTGCCTCGAGATGAGATCTCACTGGAACCTTGAGTTCCCTAAAGGGCCGTCGAAGACTACGACGTTGATAGGTTGGGTGTGTAAGCGCTGTGAGGCGTTGAGCTAACCAATACTAATTGCCCGTGAGGCTTGACCATATAACACCCAAACAATTTGATGTTTGTGTGTCTCTATGAAGACTGCAACAGCCGAAAATTTGCAAAACTACAAAACAAATCACATACCCAATTCGAGGTAGCGAGCCGCGCAAGCAGCACGACATCTCAGCTGAATCGCTTGACGACCATAGAGCATTGGAACCACCTGATCCCATCCCGAACTCAGTAGTGAAACGATGCATCGCCGATGGTAGTGTGGGGTTTCCCCATGTGAGAGTAGGTCATCGTCAAGCACCTATACCAAAACCCCCGATCGTGAAAACGGTCGGGGGTTTTACTATTAGTACAAGCATGAACTTTTTGAGCGATCAAAAGTCACTGCTGATAGGTTATGTAATGCAAGTTGTTGAGTAGAAAGCGCTTTTCTAAAAAGAACTTCGAAAAATAGCTTGACGCAAGATGAGGCTGCTGTAGAATGCGCGCCTCGGTTGAGACGAAAGGCTTAACCACCGCTCTTTAACAACTGAATCAAGCAATTCGTGTGGGTGCTTGTGAGGTAAGACTGCTAGTCGCAAGATTATCAGCATCACAAGTTACTCCGCGAGAAATCAAAGATGTAACCAACGATTGCTGAGCTAAGTTTAGGGTTTTCTCAAAACCCAAGCAGTATTGAACTGAAGAGTTTGATCATGGCTCAGATTGAACGCTGGCGGCAGGCCTAACACATGCAAGTCGAGCGGTAGAGAGGAGCTTGCTTCTCTTGAGAGCGGCGGACGGGTGAGTAATGCCTAGGAATCTGCCTAGTGGTGGGGGATAACGTTCGGAAACGGACGCTAATACCGCATACGTCCTACGGGAGAAAGCGGGGGACCTTCGGGCCTCGCGCCATTAGATGAGCCTAGGTCGGATTAGCTAGTTGGTGAGGTAATGGCTCACCAAGGCGACGATCCGTAACTGGTCTGAGAGGATGATCAGTCACACTGGAACTGAGACACGGTCCAGACTCCTACGGGAGGCAGCAGTGGGGAATATTGGACAATGGGCGAAAGCCTGATCCAGCCATGCCGCGTGTGTGAAGAAGGTCTTCGGATTGTAAAGCACTTTAAGTTGGGAGGAAGGGTAGTAACTTAATACGTTGCTACTTTGACGTTACCGACAGAATAAGCACCGGCTAACTTCGTGCCAGCAGCCGCGGTAATACGAAGGGTGCAAGCGTTAATCGGAATTACTGGGCGTAAAGCGCGCGTAGGTGGTTCAGTAAGTTGGAAGTGAAATCCCCGGGCTCAACCTGGGAACTGCTTTCAAAACTGCTGAGCTAGAGTACGGTAGAGGGTGGTGGAATTTCCTGTGTAGCGGTGAAATGCGTAGATATAGGAAGGAACACCAGTGGCGAAGGCGACCACCTGGACTGATACTGACACTGAGGTGCGAAAGCGTGGGGAGCAAACAGGATTAGATACCCTGGTAGTCCACGCCGTAAACGATGTCAACTAGCCGTTGGGAGTCTTGAACTCTTAGTGGCGCAGCTAACGCATTAAGTTGACCGCCTGGGGAGTACGGCCGCAAGGTTAAAACTCAAATGAATTGACGGGGGCCCGCACAAGCGGTGGAGCATGTGGTTTAATTCGAAGCAACGCGAAGAACCTTACCTGGCCTTGACATGCTGAGAACTTTCTAGAGATAGATTGGTGCCTTCGGGAACTCAGACACAGGTGCTGCATGGCTGTCGTCAGCTCGTGTCGTGAGATGTTGGGTTAAGTCCCGTAACGAGCGCAACCCTTGTCCTTAGTTACCAGCACGTAATGGTGGGAACTCTAAGGAGACTGCCGGTGACAAACCGGAGGAAGGTGGGGATGACGTCAAGTCATCATGGCCCTTACGGCCAGGGCTACACACGTGCTACAATGGTCGGTACAAAGGGTTGCCAAGCCGCGAGGTGGAGCTAATCCCATAAAACCGATCGTAGTCCGGATCGCAGTCTGCAACTCGACTGCGTGAAGTCGGAATCGCTAGTAATCGTGAATCAGAATGTCACGGTGAATACGTTCCCGGGCCTTGTACACACCGCCCGTCACACCATGGGAGTGGGTTGCACCAGAAGTAGCTAGTCTAACCGCAAGGGGGACGGTTACCACGGTGTGATTCATGACTGGGGTGAAGTCGTAACAAGGTAGCCGTAGGGGAACCTGCGGCTGGATCACCTCCTTAATCGAAGACTTCAGCTTCTTCATAAGTTCCCACACGAATTGCTTGATTCATTGCGAAAGACGATTGGGTCTGTAGCTCAGTTGGTTAGAGCGCACCCCTGATAAGGGTGAGGTCGGCAGTTCGAATCTGCCCAGACCCACCAATTGTTGTGGGGTTTGGCCTTGTAAGAATATGGGGCCATAGCTCAGCTGGGAGAGCGCCTGCCTTGCACGCAGGAGGTCAGCGGTTCGATCCCGCTTGGCTCCACCATATACAGCCTCGTTAAGAGTTCAGAAATGAGCGTTCCTACTGCAAGTAGCTGAATGTTGATTTCTGGTCTTTGACCAGTAAGAAAATCGTTCTTTAAAAATTTGGGTATGTGATAGAAGTGACTGATTAATTACTTTCACTGGTAATTGATTTGGTCAAGGTAAAATTTGTAGTTCTCAATTGCAAATTTTCGGCGAATGTCGTCTTCACGTTAGAGACAATAACCAGATTGCTTGGGGTTATATGGTCAAGTGAAGAAGCGCATACGGTGGATGCCTTGGCAGTCAGAGGCGATGAAAGACGTTGTAGCCTGCGATAAGCTCCGGGGAGTCGGCAAACAGACTTTGATCCGGAGATCTCTGAATGGGGGAACCCAGCCAGCATAAGCTGGTTATTACACACTGAATACATAGGTGTGTAAGGCGAACCAGGGGAACTGAAACATCTAAGTACCCTGAGGAATAGAAATCAACCGAGATTCCCTTAGTAGTGGCGAGCGAACGGGGACTAGCCCTTAAGTTGATTTGAGAATAGTGGAAGGCTCTGGAAAGTGCCGCCGTAGTGGGTGATAGCCCCGTACACGAAATTCTCTTATCAATGAAATCGAGTAGGACGGAGCACGAGAAACTTTGTCTGAATATGGGGGGACCATCCTCCAAGGCTAAATACTACTGACTGACCGATAGTGAACTAGTACCGTGAGGGAAAGGCGAAAAGAACCCCGGAGAGGGGAGTGAAATAGATCCTGAAACCGTATGCGTACAAGCAGTGGGAGCCCACTTTGTTGGGTGACTGCGTACCTTTTGTATAATGGGTCAGCGACTTATATTCAGTGGCGAGCTTAACCGAATAGGGGAGGCGTAGCGAAAGCGAGTCTTAATAGGGCGACAGTCGCTGGGTATAGACCCGAAACCGGGCGATCTATCCATGGGCAGGTTGAAGGTTGGGTAACACTAACTGGAGGACCGAACCGACTACCGTTGAAAAGTTAGCGGATGACCTGTGGATCGGAGTGAAAGGCTAATCAAGCTCGGAGATAGCTGGTTCTCCTCGAAAGCTATTTAGGTAGCGCCTCGTGTATCACTGCTGGGGGTAGAGCACTGTTTCGGCTAGGGGGTCATCCCGACTTACCAAACCGATGCAAACTCCGAATACCAGCAAGTGTCAGCACGGGAGACACACGGCGGGTGCTAACGTCCGTCGTGAAAAGGGAAACAACCCAGACCGTCAGCTAAGGTCCCAAAGTTATGGTTAAGTGGGAAACGATGTGGGAAGGCTTAGACAGCTAGGAGGTTGGCTTAGAAGCAGCCACCCTTTAAAGAAAGCGTAATAGCTCACTAGTCGAGTCGGCCTGCGCGGAAGATGTAACGGGGCTCAAACCATACACCGAAGCTACGGGTTCAACGTAAGTTGAGCGGTAGAGGAGCGTTCTGTAAGCCTGTGAAGGTGAGTTGAGAAGCTTGCTGGAGGTATCAGAAGTGCGAATGCTGACATGAGTAACGACAATGGGAGTGAAAAACTCCCACGCCGAAAGACCAAGGTTTCCTGCGCAACGTTAATCGACGCAGGGTGAGTCGGCCCCTAAGGCGAGGCAGAAATGCGTAGTCGATGGGAAACGGGTTAATATTCCCGTACTTCTAATTACTGCGATGGAGGGACGGAGAAGGCTAGGCCAGCACGGCGTTGGTTGTCCGTGTTTAAGGTGGTAGGCTGATTTCTTAGGTAAATCCGGGAAATCAAGGCCGAGAACTGATGACGAGTTATCTTTTAGATGACGAAGTGGTTGATGCCATGCTTCCAGGAAAAGCTTCTAAGCTTCAGGTAATTAGGAACCGTACCCCAAACCGACACAGGTGGTTAGGTAGAGAATACCAAGGCGCTTGAGAGAACTCGGGTGAAGGAACTAGGCAAAATGGCACCGTAACTTCGGGAGAAGGTGCGCCGGTGAGGGTGAAGCATTTACTGCGTAAGCCCATGCCGGTCGAAGATACCAGGCCGCTGCGACTGTTTATTAAAAACACAGCACTCTGCAAACACGAAAGTGGACGTATAGGGTGTGACGCCTGCCCGGTGCCGGAAGGTTAATTGATGGGGTTAGCTAACGCGAAGCTCTTGATCGAAGCCCCGGTAAACGGCGGCCGTAACTATAACGGTCCTAAGGTAGCGAAATTCCTTGTCGGGTAAGTTCCGACCTGCACGAATGGCGTAACGATGGCGGCGCTGTCTCCACCCGAGACTCAGTGAAATTGAAATCGCTGTGAAGATGCAGTGTATCCGCGGCTAGACGGAAAGACCCCGTGAACCTTTACTATAGCTTTGCACTGGACTTTGAGTTTACTTGTGTAGGATAGGTGGGAGGCTTTGAAGCGTGGACGCCAGTTCGCGTGGAGCCAACCTTGAAATACCACCCTGGTAACCTTGAGGTTCTAACTCTGGTCCGTTATCCGGATCGAGGACAGTGTATGGTGGGTAGTTTGACTGGGGCGGTCTCCTCCTAAAGAGTAACGGAGGAGTACGAAGGTGCGCTCAGACCGGTCGGAAATCGGTCGTAGAGTATAAAGGCAAAAGCGCGCTTGACTGCGAGACAGACACGTCGAGCAGGTACGAAAGTAGGTCTTAGTGATCCGGTGGTTCTGTATGGAAGGGCCATCGCTCAACGGATAAAAGGTACTCCGGGGATAACAGGCTGATACCGCCCAAGAGTTCATATCGACGGCGGTGTTTGGCACCTCGATGTCGGCTCATCACATCCTGGGGCTGAAGCCGGTCCCAAGGGTATGGCTGTTCGCCATTTAAAGTGGTACGCGAGCTGGGTTTAGAACGTCGTGAGACAGTTCGGTCCCTATCTGCCGTGGACGTTTGAGATTTGAGAGGGGCTGCTCCTAGTACGAGAGGACCGGAGTGGACGAACCTCTGGTGTTCCGGTTGTCACGCCAGTGGCATTGCCGGGTAGCTATGTTCGGAAAAGATAACCGCTGAAAGCATCTAAGCGGGAAACTTGCCTCGAGATGAGATCTCACTGGAACCTTGAGTTCCCTAAAGGGCCGTCGAAGACTACGACGTTGATAGGTTGGGTGTGTAAGCGCTGTGAGGCGTTGAGCTAACCAATACTAATTGCCCGTGAGGCTTGACCATATAACACCCAAACAATTTGATGTTTGTGTGTCTCTATGAAGACTGCAACAGCCGAAAATTTGCAAAACTACAAAACAAATCACATACCCAATTCGAGGTAGCGAGCCGCGCAAGCAGCACGACATCTCAGCTGAATCGCTTGACGACCATAGAGCATTGGAACCACCTGATCCCATCCCGAACTCAGTAGTGAAACGATGCATCGCCGATGGTAGTGTGGGGTTTCCCCATGTGAGAGTAGGTCATCGTCAAGCACCTATACCAAAACCCCCGATCGTGAAAACGGTCGGGGGTTTTACTTT
>NZ_LR733843.1:0-14964 GCF_902506525.1 Pseudomonas sp. 9AZ | reverse complement strand
CGCCGGAGAGCACGGTGCGCTCGTAGTCCAGGCCACTCATCAGTACGCGCACACCGCCGCCTTCGACGCCGAGGATGTTCTCTTCTGGTACTTCACAATCCTCGAACACCAGTTCGCAGGTGTTGGATCCGCGCATGCCGAGCTTGTCGAGCTTCTGGTGGCGGGAGAACCCTTTGAAGTCGCGCTCGACGATAAAGGCCGTCATGCCCTTGGAGCCGGCTGCGATATCGGTCTTGGCGTAGATCACATAAGTGTGGGCATCCGGGCCGTTGGTGATCCACATCTTGTTGCCGTTAAGCACGTAGTGGTCACCGCGCTTCTCGGCGCGCAGCTTCATCGACACTACGTCGGAGCCAGCGTTGGGCTCACTCATGGCCAGCGCGCCGATGTGTTCACCGGAGCACAGCTTGGGCAGGTACTTGGCCTTCTGCTCGTGGGTGCCGTTCTTGTGAATCTGGTTGACGCTGAGGTTGGAGTGCGCGCCATAGGACAGGCCAACTGAGGCCGAGGCGCGGCTGATTTCTTCCATTGCCACCACGTGGGCCAGGTAGCCCATGTTGGTGCCGCCGTACTCTTCGGCGACGGTCATGCCGAGGAGACCCATGTCGCCGAACTTGCGCCACATGTCCATGGGGAACTCGTTGTCGCGGTCGATCTGCGCGGCGCGCGGCGCCAGTTCGGCTTGTGAAAACTGATACACCGAGTCGCGCAGCATATCGATGGTCTCGCCGAGACCGAAGTTGAGGGACGGATAGCTCATGGTTCCACCTGTAATTGTTCGAATTAAGTTCAGGAGATAACGGTTTGTTTTTTATCGGTTTCAGCCAGCGCTGCCAGGCAACGCTCTTCGGCCGTATCCAGTTCTAGCTGCATCTGCTCGATGTCCAGCAGTTGCTGCTGCAATTGGGCGCGGCGTTCGGCAATCTTGCTCATAAAGGTGTGCAGCTGTTTGTGATTGCCGTGCACTGGGTCGTACAGCTCGATCAGCTCCTTGCATTCAGCCAGGGAGAAGCCGATGCGTTTGCCACGCAGAATCAGCTTGAGGGTGACCTTGTCTTTGACGGTGTAGATGCGCTCCTGGCCGCGGCGCTCGGGAGCGAGCATGCCTTGCTCTTCATAAAAGCGAATAGCGCGGGTGGTGATATCCAGCTCGTGCGCAAGTTCAGAGATGGAATAGGTGGTGGACATAGTCATTTTCCAGCTTAACGTTTACGTTAACGTAAGCAATTGTCGGTCTGTGTGTCAATGCTCTTTAGCGGTACGATGATTTGGCTCGCTACAAAGGGGCTGGTTGTACTCTTTGCTCTGCTTGGGTCATCACGGCTCACTTAACCCGCGGCGAGCATAGGTTGCGCGCTCTTAGCGGGGGCGGCAGCGGTAGCGTCATCGGTATTGCCGATAGGGTTATGAGCATCGAGCTTGGATTCTGACAATAAGCCTATCGCTGCGAGACTCTGAACTCGGAAAGTGTCTAAGGAAATCGGGGGCGATTCAGTTGGCGCTGTAGTAGCCCACCGCAACGATGTAGTGCTCTTGGCGCTTCATCAGTGTGTGCTTTAGCTCTTTGGCGCCGGTTAAGGTGTTGCGCCACCCGTAACTTGTCTCGCCTTCGTTCCGGCCATTCATGGCTGCAAGAATGCGCTGGCCGATTAGCTCTCCATTTGTACTGCGTAAAGTACTGAGGCTGATGCCTATCAGGCGCTGGTCTGCTCCGTGAGCTGCGAAAGTAGCGGTAGTCTCATCAATCACAAACACATACAGATCATCGCGGTTGAAGAAGGTGTCCAGTCGATTGATCTTCTCCAAGGTTGCTGCAGTGTCCCCAGAAAGCGCATCAGTGGCATCATCAAGTAGGCGCCTGGCCTCTTCAGGAGTGGAGCGTGGTATGTAGTAGCCTGCAGCAAAAACCTTGTCGCCGACACGCTGGAAATAGACGTGCTTTCGCTCGCGCTTACCATCCCGCCAGTTCATCCAGTAGTACTCACGGCTATGAGTAACATTGTTCTCGGGGCTAGTCAGGGCCTCTTCAAAGGCTACCTTTAACTCGTTGTCGAGCATGGGCCTGATATCCCGCCCAATATAGATCGACGACGGTCCTCCGCTAGCTAGCATGACTCCCATTGTGCTGACGACATAAACGTAGGTGTCTGCGGTCGTAAAAATCCCTTGGCGACTCAGTTGGGCGAGTACAGGGTCGCCTTGTTCCTTGTAAGCCCTAACGGCTTTTGCGAGAAGTGCCTGCGCTTGATCCGCTTCGGCTTCATATCCGCTGGTAGGAGCGCTGCCTTCCGCGCCGTATACGCTGCCGGTGAGTGTCAGAAGGCAAGCAATGGCAAAGTTGTAACGTTTGTGCATGGGTTTCCTTGGCCGGACCGGTTGTTTGGTCAACGGAAGAGGTCATTCAGAGAAAGGCTCATCGGCATAGCACAAGCGGGCTCCGTCTTGTGGGCGCAGTACTCATGTAATGAGGTGTACTTGTTTGCAGAGTTTTGTGCGGGATTTTCCGAGCAGCCGATCAACGGTAGGAGCAGGCAGCTAAATATCAACATGTGCTTGCGCATGGGATTGCCCTCTTTTGTTGTTTTATGGCTATTGCCACTGAGTGGCGACGCCAGCTTTAAGGGTAGTTGAGGTAACTTAGTTAGATATGTATGCTAGGTCCTCTTGTTCCGCTCGGCAATAGCCTTCCGTCGCAGTTTTTGCCAACTGATCTGGAGGGCTTTGTGTTTTGCAGCAAGCAGCATGTCAATTGCGAGGCAGCACTAGAGCAGCGCCCGTTCCGCCGCCACCGCAGAGCTTGGCAAGTCCTTTCTTCGGCGCAGTGCGTCATTTCGTGGCCCAGTGCAATTGCGCCACCGTTCACATTGACTTTGTCGATATTCCCGCCAAGTTGTGTACAAATGGCCTGTACAGCGAGGTGAATCGGCCCTTGAATCGCCCCTAGTTTTGTAGACACCTCCAGTCCAAACTGAGGCCCACTAGGAGGTGCCATGAGCAACCAGCGTTATCCCGAAGAATTCAAAATCGAAGCGGTCAATCAAGTGACCGAACGAGGCCTGCCTGTTGCCGAGGTAGCAGCTCGTTTGGGCATGTCAGTGCACAGCCTCTATGCCTGGGTGAAGCGCTATAGCAAACCCCAAGAGCAGCGAGCGCAGGAAGACGATCAGCAAGCTGAGCTGCGTCGTTTACGTGCGGAGCTCAAGCGAGTTACCGAAGAGCGAGACATCCTAAAAAACTGCCTCCCCGGCGCTCTGCGGCCCACGGGACTAGAAACACGACCACTACACTGAGTCCGCTGGACAGTGGTCGTCTGCTTTTTGGAGGCTCAGTCCCCGTCAAAAAACCTGACCTAGGGGAAGCTGCGGACCCGTTAGCGGTGGCACGTTTCGTGACCCCGTTTAGGAATGTGATTCGATCCGAGTCCCCGTCCAGCATTTCTTGTGTTGGAGGGTGCTCATGAAGAAATTCAGTTCAGGAAGTCACGGCCTGCCGGTCATTCATAGCCGTGCAGCTGGCATCGACATCGGCTCGCGCTTCCATGTGATAGCCGTGCCAGCCGACCTCGCTGAGGCGCCAGTACGAACCTTTCAGGCCTTTACTGCCGACCTGGAAAGGATGGCTGATTGGCTGGTCGATCTTGGGATTACCACAGTGGCAATGGAGTCGACCGGGGTGTATTGGATTCCGATCTATGAAATTCTGGAAACCCACGGCATGCATGTCGTGCTGGCCAATGCACGGGGCGCCCTTGCAGTACCTGGACGCAAAACCGACGTTAACGATGCACAGTGGATTCAGCGGCTAAATGCCTGCGTGTTGCTGCGTGATAGCTTCCACCCTGATCGAGAGGTCTCGGCGTTACGCAGTTATCTGCGCTTACGAGAACGGCACCTCGATTACGCGGCTGCGCATATCCAGCACATGCAGAAGGCGCTCACCCACATGAATCTGCAACTGCATCATGTGATGTCTGATGTCTGATGTCACCGGAGTCACTGGGATGCGGATCATCCGAGCTATTGTCGCTGACGAGCGAAACCCGACAAAATTGGCAACCATGCGCGATATCCGCTGCAAGTCCAGCACCGAGGTTATCCAGAGTGCCTTGGTCGGCAACTACCAACCGGAGCATGTTTTTGCTTTGGCGCAGGCGCTGGCCATGTACGACGCTTATCAGGTGCAGCTTGAGGTCTGCGACCAACAAATTGCTAAGAGTCTGCTGCGGCTCTCCCAGCAAAAGTACCCACCCAGCGAGCCCCTACCGAAGCCACGTCACCGTACTCAGCAGCCGAATGCGCTCAATTTCGACGTCCGCTCCTTGCTCTATCAGTTGGTCGGCGTTGATTTGACTCAAATCCACGGCATCGGTCCCTACTTGGCACTGCGGTTGGTCGCTGAGTGCGGTACCGATCAGAGTCGTTGGCGTACTGCCCACCACTTTACCTCCTGGCTGACCCTGGCTCCTGGGTGCCGTATTTGCGGCGGCAAGGTGCTCTCGGCTCACACTCGCAAGACCAAGAGTCGAGTCACGGCTCATCTTCGGTTAGCGGCGGTAACCATTGGCAGGACGAACACAGCGTTGGTCGCTTTTTATCGGCGCTTGTCGGCTCGCATCGGCAAGGCCAAGGCGGTAACAGCGACTGTCCGCAAGATTGTCATCCTGTTCTACAACGCGATGCGTTTCGGCATGGCTTACCAGGATCCGGGAGCCAATCACTATGAGCAGAAGTATCGGGAGCGAGTGGTTAAGGGATTGCACCGCAGAGCGGCCGAGTTTGGCTTCACACTACAGGCCGTCGAAGGTGTTTCTTAGGAAGGCCGCCGCGTAATTTGCCAAGGAGTGCGGCTGAAATACGCCTTCATCAATCAGCACTCCGCAGACTATTCGGTTCGCCGCCTGTGCCTGACCTTGAACGTACATGCTAGTGGTTACTACGCCTGGTTGGCTGAGCCAAATTCGGTACGGGCCAAGGATGATCAGCGTCTATTTGGCCTGATCAAGCACTCGTGGCTAGAGAGCGGCGGCGTATACGGCTACCGCAAAATCTATGACGACCTGCGTGAGCTCGGCGAGCCGTGCGGCAGGCATCTTGTTGCTCGCTTAATGCGTAAGGAAGGTCTGCGCTCGCAAACGGGGTATCGGCGTCGGCCGGGTCGCTATGGCGGCAAGCCTCCAATGGCGTCACCGAATCATCTGGGGCGTCGATTCAATGTCACCGAACCTAACAAGGTCTGGGTCACGGACATAACCTACATTCGCACCTATGAAGGCTGGTTATTTTTGGCAGTGGTGCTCGATCTGTTTTCGCGGCAGGTCATTTGCTGGTCGATGAAGCCGCAGATGACGAGTGATCTAGCCATTGATGCATTGCTGATGGCGGTTTGGCGACGCAAGCCAAAGCAGGAAGTGATGATTGGATTTGAGTCAAATCAACGCCGACCAATTTATGGGGCAGGGTTCGTACGTCGAAGTTGAGCTCATTCGGTTGTCGAGTCCGATGGCGTGGCTTCGGTAGCGGCTCGCTGGGTGCAGGCTTTTGCTGAGAAACCGCATCAAGCTCTGGCATATATCAAGTTGCACTTGATAAGCGTCGTACATGGCCAGCGCCTGCGCTAAGGCAAAGACGTGCTCAGGTTGGTAGTTGCCGACCAAGGCACTTTGGATGATCTCTACGCTGGACTTGCAGTGGATATCGCGCATGGTTGCCATGCCTAGCCGCATCTCGCTCATCGACGACAATAGCTCGGGTGATTCGTATGCCAGTAACCCCGGTGACGCACATGGTGCAATTGCTGATTCATATGAGTCAGCACCTTCTGCATATGCTGAATATGCACAACCGCGTAATCGAGGTGCCGTTCTCGCAAGCGCAGATAACTACGTAGCGCGGCGGATCTCTCGATCCGGATGGAATCTGGCACGCAGTAAACCACAGGCATGCAGTCGCTGAATCCACTGTGCATCGTTAACGTCGGTTTTGCGTCCAGGTATTGCGCGGGCGTCTCGTGCATTAGTCAGTACGACATGCAGACCGTGGCTTTCCACAATCTCGTAGACCGAAATCCAATACATCCCTGTCGACCCCATAGCAACTGGGGTAACCCCAAAATCGGCTAGCCAATTGGCCATTCGCTCCAAGCGCCGCACCAGAGCTTCGAGGTCTTGTATGCAGCCGTCCGATACGAGGAGTTCTTGGCGGGGCGAGGGTGCATTATCACATCCATGGCGTTGCTGGCGCAGTGTCCAGGGGGTAGTTGCAAGCCTTTGGTGATGTGGAAGCTGCTTGGAGGGGTAGTTTTGTGGTGATGGGGTGGTTTACAGGTACGGAGCAATGGTGTAACTATGCTAACCTAGGTAGCTAGGTAGCTAGGTAGCTAGGTAGCTGTCCCGGTTTTAAACAAAAACAAGAACGAGACGACATGAAAATGACCGCATGCCAACACAATCTCACCAAGCTAGCCGCAGCACTCTGCGCATCAATGATGGCGTCAAGTCCAGCCTTTGCGGTTGAAATTGATACCGGTAGCGAGGATTGGACTGTCCGCTGGGACAACTCTTTCCGCTACAACCTCCAGACTCGTGTGGAGGAGCGTGACAGCCGGATTGGAGGCAGTCATACCTCTGACGAAGGCGACTACAAATTCGACAGGGGTGATATTACTTCGAATCGCCTGGACATCCTGAGTGAGCTGGAAGTGGGTTGGCGCAATACCCACGGCTTTCGAGTCTCTGCGTCGGGCTGGTTCGACCAGGCGTACAACGACGATGATGTGGAGCAGAATCCGGCTCTTAAAGCTCAGGGGTATCAGTCGTCCTATAACAACGGCAACTATTCCTCGACCACCGAGCGCTTCTACCGTGGGCCATCCGGCGAGATTCTTGATGCCTTCGTCTACGGAAATTTCGACTTGGCCGGAATGGCTCTGTCGGCCAAGGCGGGGCAACATGTTGTGTACTGGGGTAACTCGATCTTTACCCAGACGGGTATTTCCAACAGCCAGGCCCCGATCGATGGTCGCAAAGGTGCGGCGACTCCTGGTTCCGAAACCCGTGAGTTGTTCCTACCGCTAAACCAAATCTCCGCCTCGCTGCAGGTCACCGACAGCTTCTCTGTGGCTGCGCAGTACTTCCTCGACTGGGATCATGTGCGCTCTCCGGAAGGTGGTACTTTTCTCGGTCCGGCGGACTTGACGCTGGATGGTCCGGATCGTCTCCACGCGGCTCCATTCCCATTTCCTCAGGCGTTTTTGACTCGCGGTGATGCTGTCGAACCCGATGATAAGAGCGGCGACTGGGGTGTTAACGCCAAGTACAACTTCATTGACTGGAACGCGACTACGGTCGGTCTTTACTATCGCGAGTACGCCGAGAAGAATGGACTCTGGCTGCTGCTTAATCCGCAGAACCCTGGCGAGTACCGTGCAGTCTTCCCCGACGATGTCAAACTGTATGGCCTCAGCGTGGATGCAACTGTAGGAGTTTTTGCTGTTGGTGCTGAGGTGGCGTATCGCAAGAATACTGGCCTTAATAGTGTTGGCTTCGCTCCTTCGGCTGAGGGCGCGCGTGGCGAAACCTATCATGTCGTCTTGAATACCATCTACGGTCTGAAGCAGAACGCCATCTGGGACTCAGGCACTCTACTTGCTGAGCTATCGTACGACCATCTGATTGATGTCACCAAGAACGAGCAGTTTTTTAATGGCGAAGATACTGCAAATTGTCAGAATGGAAAGTTTTCAGGATGCGCTACGGATGATGCGATTGGTCTAGGTGTGCGTTTTGCTCCAACGTGGTCGCAGATTTTTCCAGGTGTAGACCTGACTGTTCCGTTCACCTACCAGGTTGGTCTGAAGGGCAACACCGCCGACTTCGGCGGTACCAGTCAAGGCGCAGCGACCTATTCTGTGGGCGCTGAGTTCAGCATCCGCAACCAGTGGACGGTTGGTCTGACCTATGCCGACTCCAGCGCGAAAATAAACCGTGCTGCTAATGGCTCCTACTATGGCAACGGCAATTGGCAGACCACTGACCGCGGGCGTGTCGGCCTGACAGTCAAGACCAGCTTCTAACAATAACTAGAGGTAGCGTTCCCCATGAAAACAAAAGCTGCACTTTCCCTAGCGATCTTGTCCGCACTGGCCGCGGGCTCTAGCTACGCTGCTGTAACTGCTGAAGAGGCAGCCAGGCTGGGCACCACCCTGACTGCTTGGGGTGCCGAGAAACAAGGCAACGCCGATGGCACTATTCCGGCCTACACCGGCGGGATGACAAAGCCCCCAGCAAACTACGTGGCAGGTAGTGGGGTCTGGGTTGACCCTTTCGCTGACGAAAAGCCGCTCTTCACGATCGACGCGAAGAACGTGGCTCAGTACGCAGACAAGTTGACGCCTGGTGTTCAGGAGATGATCAAGCGCTATCCGGACAGCTACCAGGTGAATGTGTACCCGACCCATCGCACCTATCCGCAGATGTCTGCAGAGCGAGCTGCCGCCACGATCAAGAACGCAACCAATCCGGAGTGTAAGACTTTTGCGAGTGGCGTAGGCCTGGCTACGGATTGCTACGGTGGATACCCGTTCCCGATCCCGAAAGATGGCTATGAGGTGATGTGGAACCACCTTGTGCGGGAGAAAACCACGGTTGGGTTCGAGATCCGGGCCACGAACCTGGTTGTTGATGCTGCGGGCAACCTGGCCAGCCCGCAGCAGTACACAGCATATCTCGACTATCCGTATTGGACGGGTGGAAATGATGGCTACTACTTCCACTCTTTAACCAACACGCTTGCGCCGGCCCGCGACTCGGGAAACAAAATTCTGATCTGGTATCCGGATCGCGCTGACGAAAAGGATCAGCGTTCCTGGAGTTACTCGACCGGTCAGCGCCGTGTACGCCTGGCCCCCGAGTTCTCTTATGACACGCCAATCACTCCCCTGGGTGGCGTACTGTACTTCGACGAAGCCAACTTGTTTGCGGGGCGGATGGATCGCTTTGATTACAAGTTGATCGGCAAGAAAGAAATGTACGTTCCTTACAACACCTACAAACAAATCACGGCTTCGAACGAGACACTGCTCGGCAAGAAACACGTTAACCCCGAGGTCTCTCGCTGGGAGTTGCATCGTGTCTGGGTCGTTGAGGCAACGCTTAAGGAAGGCATGCGTCACGCCGCCTCCAAGCGCTTCTACTACATCGATGAAGACTCGTGGCAGGCCGTCGCGAGTGAAGGCTTCGACCAGTCGGGTAAAGTCTTCCGCGTACTCTTGGCGAACACCGGTGCTAACTACATTGCCGGCCAGGGCAATATGGACTGGACCTCTTCGCTGGTGGGCTATGACTTGGCGCGCGGCGGTTACACGGTGGTATCCAGCCAGGGTGGGGATCCCAAGGCATACGTGAAACCAATCGACAAGATGCCCGCCAACATCTTCACTCCTGATGCTATGGCCGGACGGGGCGTCCGTTGATTCATCGCTCTGTATGGCTGTATTAGGGCTGCGCAGAGCTTCTGCTTCATCGTTTGCTTTCTTAAAGCTACTACTTCACACCGGCCGTCGAGCCGGTGTTTTTTTGTCTGCTCGTCCGCTAAGCGCGCTGTCTACTTTTTTGCCTTGACTCGGTAATGGGGCGCAAGCCGATCCAGTTGCAGCAGGGAGGGCGAATGAGCACTAAGGAGAACATCATGCTGAAACACTTGATGGCTGCACTTCTAGTTTTTATCGCGCAGAAAGGTTTGGCTGCAGAGCCCATAGTGATTGGACTTTCCTATCCCAAGAGCGGTGTCCATAAATGGGAGGGTTTGTCGCAAATGAGAGGTGCTCTTATGGCGACAGAAGAAATCAACGCAGAAGGAGGGCTGTTGGGGCGGCCGCTGGAGCTACAGAGCCGGGACAGTGCTGGCAGGGCGGAAAAAGCCATTGGTAATGTTGATGCGTTGGCGGACCGTGGCGCGGTAATGATTGTGGGTGGGGCAACCAGTGCTGAAGCGATCGCTGCCGGACGCAAGGCCAAGGAGCGGGGGTTGCCCTATTTCACGCCACTGGCATATGCCAATGAGGTCACCTCGCGTTATGGCCATGAGTATCTGTTTCGTGAGGGCCCCAGCGCTCGAATGGCAAACAATGTCCTGATGGAGTATCTCGACAGTCAAATGCCCAACAAGCGTTTCTTCATCATTACCAGTGACGATGCGATTCCCAATGCTAGGGTCGATTCTCTGGTGGCGGCATCGCGGTCCGGGGACGTGGCAGATCCCAAACATTATCGTGCTGCCTTGAAGGCAGCGGCGGAGAGTAACGCGCAAGTTCTGGTGTTAATGCTTTATGGTGAAAACGTCACTGACGCTATGCGCATTGTGGACACGCTACGGTTAAAGGAGCGCATGACCATCGTGGTGCCTAACCTGAGTCATGAAGTGGTTGTGCAGGCAGGTCCGAGTCTGATGGAAGGTGTCATTGGTAGCGATTCTTGGACTTGGCGCACGCCGCAGCGTGAACATAACGAGCGCGGGCAAGCGTTCGTTGATGCCTTTGTTAAGCAGTATGGCGAGTACCCATCCAGTGCTGTCGCTGCAACTTACGGCTCGGTTCGTCAGTGGGCTGATGCGGTATCCCGGGCGAGCACGACGAACGCACCTGCGGTCATCCGCGCGTTGGAGGGGCACAGTTATCGGCTGCTGAAGGATGACCAAGTGTGGCGGGCGTTGGACCATCAGAACGTACAGTCGATGTCTGTGGTTAGGGTCAGGAAACGCGCTGAAGTAATGCGCGATGCGTTGAAGCAGGACTACTTCGAAGAGTTGTATTGGATGGAAGGTGAGGTGGCAGCACCTACCGAGGAAGAGGTGAGGCTGGAGCGGACTGCTACTCGGTGATCGTTAGTGAAGCGGGTCACCCGAACAAGGTGGCCCGCTTCGATCAGATCATGCGCCGTTGAAGTGTCGTCGAGCAGGCGACTACCTGCCCGGCCTAGATCAGGCCGTCCTGTAGCTCGCCAGTTTTGAGCGTGTGTTGGCCTCGTTACCCAGCAACCAGTTGATGGATCTGCTCGAAGGTCACGCCTGGCTTGGCCTAGATTTCGTTCACCTGGAGGGCAATATCATTAGCGAGAATGCGAGCTGTATTGCGCGGCAGGCGGAAGATGCCTCGCGTCCTCATCGCTCAGGCCCGGCGTGCCCACATCATGGCGCTGATGCTGAGTAGTTTCTGCGATCACGACGCGCCGCTGGAAGGCATGTGCATTCGTCCAATTGCCGAGTCAAACATCCGAGCTGACTTTTTCTCGTTCGCCGCTCTCCAGTCCCCTACTGCGAAGCCTTGGAGCGCTTCTGGTAATTCGCCCAGTCCTTCCATGTGTCCTGATAGGATAAAGATAGATAACTTATGTAGATAATTTGGATATATAATTTGGCTTTATTTCGCGTGCGGTAGCCAACATTCGCGCGGATTGGTTCTTCCTGCTGTGCCCGTGTTTCTGCCTAAACGGCAGTAGCGGTCTGATGGTCGGGCCGGGTGTGTTTGACAAAGATGAGGATGCACGGATATGAGCAATGCGCGCTTCACTGCCGAACAATTGCGTGAGTTGACCCAATTTAAAGTGGAGGTTCACGACCCGCGCTACGTTGTGGAGCCGCTCGTGAGCGGTGGTGAGTTCCTTTACGATCCGCAAGTGTTATGGGATTGGAAGGAGGGTTGTGCCTGGAGCGGCCCCGAGGGTTCGATCCTCATTTCTGAAATTGGCGGCCAGCCGCAGGTGGAAACTGATTGGTCGATGGGACATGGCGGTCTGTATCGCCTGCATGCCGACAATACTTGGGAAACCATCGTCGCGCCGGGCGTCGGGCGCCAAGCTGGGGTGTTCCGCCCGATGATTGCCCCCGCCGACTGGGGCGACTTCGCCAACAACATCCTGTTCGGTAGCCAGATCGTGCCGCATCGCCGCGGTGCGGTGATGGATCACATGATTTATTCGCTCGCGCCGGGCGAGAGTATTCCTTATCCCTTCGCGCTCGTGCCCCGCTCGGGTAAGGAGCAGATTTCCGGCGCATTCGTACCCGGTGTCTTCGGGCGCAAGGGCACGCCGGAGGAGGGGCTGTTCCTCATCTTCTCGATGCACAACTCCACCATCTATGCGGTCCGTCCCGATGCGACGGTTACGCCTTGGCTGGTGATGGATGGTGAAGGCGGCAATCCAGGACCGCTCATGCCGTATCGTATGTTCTATGCCGACCCAGCGATTGTCGGTGAGGAAAACATGCTCGTACTAGAGGGTAAGTGGAGCACTAATTTCGGTGGCGAGCAGACCCACGAGTTCCGCACAAAGCACTACCGTATCGCCGACGGCACCATCCATTCGGAGGTTATCGAATCACTGACTGGCGGTGCCGTTCTACGCGCACCTAAGGGCTTCGGTCCGCTCGCTGGCGAGGCGTTCCGCCCCGAGTATGCGGGCTTCATGTCCTCTGTCCACTGGGCGGAAGGTGACTGCACTGAGTCGCTGCCTTACACCACATCCATCATCCGCCGCGATGCGGATGGCACCGAGCATGTGTTCGCCTCCAACATCCAAGCCGGTCAGAACCTGATCGGTTTTGCCGGGGATCGGATGATCGTGACGAATATGGGCCACAGCTATTCTTCGGGAAATTTCAAGCACCCCGACGGCACCGTGTTCGCCATCCGCTACGTCGGCTAACGCCTAACGCGGCTTGTCAGAGCGCCGGCGGCAGATTGATTTTGTCGTCGGTGTTTATGAGGCGGTGAAGGAATTTCGGCCATTGCCGGTGCTCAATCGAGTGATCAAGAGCGGGCACGATTTTTTTCGCGCGGGAATCGACTGACAAAGCCCTATCGTAGGATCCGAAAAATTGACCACTACAACCTATACTGCGTCCAGCAATGTTCTTCCCAGTATGCTGGGAAGAACGTTTTTACGACTGCAGTGAACTCACATACTCAATCTGCGACGTATACCACCACTGACCGTACGGCTTCACCACTGCGCATCATTTCAAAGCCTTTATTCACTTCATCCAGAGTCAAATGGTGAGAAACCAGATCATCTAGACCATATGTTCCATCCACATACATATCGACGTAACGAGCTACATCCACACGTTTAGCCCCGCCCATCAACGAGCCAGTCCACTTGCGGCCAGTCATCAAGTTGAACGGCGCAGCACTAAGCTCTTGACCCGCTGGAATGACGCCAACGCAAACGGACAGCCCCCATGCTGGGTTGGTGCTCTCAAGTGCCTGCCTTGCTAAGCCTGGATGACCTACGCAATCGAAAGCAAAATCGACGCCCATACCTGTCAGCTTCTGAACCTCAACGACGATATTCTCTACGTCTTTCGGGTTAATGAAGTCGGTGGCACCAAGCTTAAGTGCGATAGCTGCCTTAGCAGGGTTGGTATCGATGGCAATAATGCGCGTAGCGCCGGCAATTTTTGCACCTTGAATCACGCTAAGACCCACGCCGCCGGTGCCGAATACAGCCACTGAAGAGCCCGGTGTCACCTTCGCTGTAATGAGCGCCGCACCTAGACCCGTTGTTACGCCGCAGGCTATACAGCATGCATGGTCAGTGCGTGCCCCAGGATTGACTTTAACCAGGCTGTCTACCGGGACTACCGTCATCTCAGCGAAGGTGCCCAGACCGCAATATGACGCGATTGGTTGACCATCAAGGGAAAAAGGCGTTTTCGCCGACTGCCGGCGAACCATCATTTGCACACACAGATTAGTGCGGCCCGATTTACAGAATGCGCACTCGCCACAATCAGGCACGAGATAAGGCATAACTCGGTCCCCTGGCGCGAAGTCAGTTACGCCATCCCCGACTGCAACCACATCGCCAATACCTTCATGGCCGAGGATCACCGGGAAGGTTTGAGCAATTTTCCCTTCCAGCGCACTTAAATCGGAGTGGCATAGGCCGGTTGCTCGCAGCTTAACCAGGACCTCGCCTGGGCCTGGATCGGCGAGGGTTACTTCGCGAATCTGCAAAGGCTCATTTGGCCCGAATGCAACAGCAGCTTTGACTACAAGAGGCATGGTTATTCTCCTTTATTCGGCGTTGAAGTGGTCGAAGGTCAAGCCGACGACCAGCAGGTCTTATGGGCTTATAAGAAATCTATCGTAGTTAACATGGATAACTTAGTTGCACTCTGCACGAACGGGCAACACCTGTCTAGGCGTGGAGACCTGTAGGACTTAAAGGAGATCGGATTACGTTCTGGGGGAATTACATTCCCCGCATCTGTGCTACCACTCGTTCAGCGGAGCCCCAAAACACGTCAAGTCCGCGCTTGCGCTGTCGGCTAGCAAGGCGCACCAAAGACATTTCGGTATGTACGTGTGATTCGGAAATAGGGCGGATCACATACCCGTCAGGAATTTTGTAACCCTGAGTAAACCAATCGATGGTAATCGCGCATCCCCCCTGAGCGGCCGCAAAGTTTGCAAGTGCAAAAGGGTGAGATTCGGTTGGGATAATGCACTGAGCGCCACCCTGTTCTATTAGCCATGTGGTCAGTTGATCGAAGAGAGCATGCGCCATGCTCACGGGAGAAAAACGCTACCCGTTTATCGAGATCATCAGGTACTGGCTTTATACAACGGCTCAGACCCTACTAAGGTCGTCCAAGCCAAGGTGAGTGGAAACTTGGCAGTCCAAGGCTTCGGCGCGTTAGCAGCAGCTGCTTCGACGGGTATAGGGGGGTGCGTCTGCCTGTTTTCCTTGCAGACTTAGAGATAGCTGCGGGCCGACTCGTGCGTGCGTTGCCAAAATGGCAATCGCACACAGTGCCCTTGAATCTCGTCTATCGCAGCGGCACGTCGGGTATTGGCCGAGTGCATGCCGTGCTTAACGCCGCGCTCAGGGAAACTCCGGCAATGCTTGGAAAACTCCCTTTAAGCTAAGTCTGCTTTTCAAGCGCACATGCGTCACCTGAAGGGTTATCC